>JADKJT010000004.1 GCA_016720905.1 Gemmatimonadaceae bacterium
TAGTTAGGAAGGCGCAACTACGACCTAATCTGACGGACCCCTCGGCAGCCCAGCTGACCGAGCACCTCCCGAGTGGCGACGTCGCACCCGTTCCTGCGCGGCCGCAATAGCGGCATCGAAGCCCACCGCGTTGACGGCCATGTCAAGGATCTTAGTCAGCGCTGCAACATAGTAGTCGCGCCACGCCTCAGTGATGACGCGTTCGGCGGCCGCGGTCGATCCACTCTGGATGGCCTTGGCCGACAGGTCCCCTTGTGTGCGCAGTTCACGCACCGCCACGTCGGCCAGTTCGGTGATTGCGGCCTTGGTAACGCCGGGTGTACCCGCCGTGAGCAGGAGAGCCGGTGTTGAGCGCGCAGTTGCCGACATTGGTGAGGGTGGTGGCACTCACCGTGTCCAGCCGATCGAGATCCGGTGTGGTAGAACTGATCGGTAAAGTGCCAGAGTAGCACCGCGGTTTTTTCGCATTTGAGAAACGGCGTGTGATCGCTGCCGCCCTCAAAGGGATTGGACTTGACCACCCAGCCGGTGGTGGCGGCACGATCGAGACAGCGTTGCCGCACCGTCGTTGAACCAGTAGGCGCGAATGGCCGACGCGGCAATCGGACTGCCGCCCATTCAGTGCTGATCTTCGCCACGTACCCACACGGCGACGGGTCGGGCATCTTCTCGATGAGGAACGTGCCCGCCGGTGAGGGCGATGTTCTCGCCCACCATATCCAGCGACATGCCCACTACCGAAGGCCGCCGCACGCTGTCTTCAGCGAGAAAGCGGTCGGTGGAACCAATTTCGTCGCCCCCACAGAAACGTGGATGTGCGCGCTGGATTAACCTGTCCGCGCTTGAACATCACCGCCGCCGTGCGCGCCATCTCGGCCAGCAGCCCCACCCCCGACGCATTGTCGTTGGCACCGGGTTCCTGCACATGCGCCGAATAGACGAAGCGTTCGGCGGGACGAAGCGCACCGCCAGATTCGCCACCACGGTGCGTTCCGGGACGCGACTCGAATTGTGCCTTCACCAAAAGCGCGCACTAGCACTGGGGCCGGCGGAAAGCGCGGCCTTGAGCGCGAATCGCGCGGCGCGGACGACACAAAGATCACGAAGCCGCGATTGACGGTGTCCCGGGTGACGCTGGTGAGATTGAATAGCCGTGGTGTTCTTCGGTGCCCGCTGGTTGTAGGCGGGCAGTTTCTGCGCGGCCAGCATACCCAGTGCGCGAACGTTGCATCACCACGGGGAACACCGCGCGGAGATTGCCGTCAACCAGCGAGATGGCGCCGGTGAGATCCTAGACAGCTCGGCGTCAGTACCGGCGCCAATATCAATGACGCGCGCGCGGTCACGCCCCATCAGGTGTGGACCACGAGTTGATGGCGATCATGTTGTGATTCGTGGCCCCGGTCATCAGCGGCGCGTTGCGTCCGACAATGATGAGCGACGCGTCGTCGGGCGTCCACGCTGGCGCGGTCATGAGTCGCGACTCACGCGGAAGACGAGCCGATCATGGAGTGTCGCGCGCGACTCCGGGCACGTAGCCAAGCTGCCGTGAGCAGGGCCGCCACGGTACCGATAGATGCGTCGATCCCGCGGTTGCCGGAGTCGGAAGAACTGTTCGACCAGTCCCACCGTGGTGCGTGCACGGTCACCGGAGAGCTCGCGGCTTATGGGCCCGCTGAGCGTGGCAGATGCCGGTGGCACGACGCGCTGCTCGCGCTCGGTGTTTGTGCGGCGAGCGGACTGGTGCTCACGATACACGCCAGAAGCACCGCAGCAAGCGCACTCGCCCGAAACGGCAACACGGAAGGGTTCATCATCCACCACCTCGGCGGTTGAAGACTCGTTCGTGGTCGGCGTTTACTGACAATCACAGAAAGCGCGTCAGTTGGCAGGTACGTCTTCTATCAGGCGCGCGAGAATTTCGGGACCGTATCGCTGTGCGGCCGATTCTTAAGCCACCGCGCCGATGGTTCGATCACCCTGCTGCTGCCACGTCGCCCGGCGCGCTCCGGCCGTGTCGGCGTGCGGTTCCGACAAGCCATCCATGACGAGCACAAAAGTACGACACTGACCAAGTGGCATGGGATGGCTTCGAATGACTCGCGGGTTGGCGAGTGATGCGCCAGGCGGCGCCATCAGGCAGAGATGGATGACCACCCGAAGTTCGCGGTGGCGGACCAACTGTGCCTCATAGGTGTCGGGCGCTTCCGAGCGCGATGTGCACGGGTCCCGCGATGGCATTTTCTACGGGGTGCAGCAAAGTCGGCGTTGTCCGGACGGTACGCATTTGGACAGTGCCTTCAAACGTGTCATTAGGAACCGAGAGGCGCCATCGGGCCATTGCTGTTGAATTGCCAACTCACTGAAAGCGCCAGTGCGCCCTGGAATACCACACGGGGCCGCGGTGCGGCGCAGTGTTCACGATGCCGTCGTGGGAAACGGGAGAGGAAAACGTGAGAATGAAGAGATGGGAGCGCTGCGAGTCAGCGAAGTACGCGCAGGTCTTCATCCAATTGGGCGCGCGGTCCCTTTGGGCACCACGGCGCGCCCGGATCGGGCCGCGATCAATGCCGAACCCATGGATCGCGTTGCCTTGTCGAACACCAGTGTCGCACCGTATTCGGCGTGGAATGCCGAAGGGTAGTGCCAAAAGGGACTTTCGTTCGAGTGAGGATCGAATCTCACTAAGCGATTAGGTTGCGGCCGGTTTCAACGAACCCTGGCGGTCCTCTCATCGACTGTCATGTCGTAGGGGGAATGACACCGCGCCACAGGGCATGGGCCATTCGCGCACGTTGCCGGTGAAGGGATCAATTTGGCTCAGAAACCCTCGAGTGTAGTCCACGTACCATACGCCACCGTCGCTGGTGGGGGCGATACGTCGGCCACGAGAGCAAACACGTCAGGAAGGACTTACTCACGCACACGCAACGGTGTGGGATCGATGGTGGAGATCCTGTTGGTGCCGAACAGGTTGAACCACGGGCGTCCGCCGCGATCGAACAATGCCGTCGGTCTTGCCGCCGGTGCTGGACGCAGGTAAGCAGCGAGACTTGCCGGTGGTACGCGCGAGATGACCCACCATGTTTGCTGTTCTGCAGCGTGAACCACAGATCACCCTTCGCGTCGAAGGCGATCGTGTGCGGGTCTTTGGCGGCGGGGTCGGGCATAGGATAGCGCGTGATGACCCCGGTGCGTCCATCGATGCGGCCGATCATGCCGTTGCGATTGCCGGTGTACCAGGCGTTGCCACGCTCGTCTATCGAAACGGAGTGTGGGTACGTTCCGCTGTCGATTTTCAATGCGGGTGAAGGCGCCGGTTTTCGGATCGAGTCGGGCCCACGTAATTGCCCGCTTGTCCTACAAACCAGACGCGACCGCTGGCATCGAGTGATGGATCCCGCGGGGTGGTCTTCTCCCACGGCACCGTCCATTCGGTGAGGCGCACGGTGTCGGCCGTTGTCGCCGTCGTCGGTTGCGCCGAGATCGCGCCTGGTACCATCAGCACGGCGCTGCATGAAAGGATGGCGAGGCGAGCGGGCAACGCAGTCATGAGTGAGGCCCTCGGTCAGGCGGTAGGTCGTGTGCGGGCACGTCTATTCGGGCGCCGTTGAGACCCGCTGGCACTAAGATAGAACTCGCCCGTACCGTGTGAAGGGGTGTCTGGCGTAACAAACGGACGTGCGACTGCGGTTAGTCGCGCCGCAAGGTTGACCGGTTCTATTCAGGGTCTGGATCGCGCGATGGCGGTGCAGGCCCTTGGGATTCACTCCGGTGTACCAGACCCTCATGACCCATCCGGCAACCGCCGAGTCGCTTCCGAGCGCGTCCTCGTTGCACGGCGAGTCTGTCGCCTGGCGTCGCTGGCTGCTTCCGTTGACGTCACTGGTCATTCTCGTCATTGCCGGGATTGTCGTGCGCGATGAATTGGGCACCACGACCTATCACGCCGTAATGCACACGCTGTCGACGTGGTCGCGTCGATCACTGCTGGGCGCACTGGCGCTGACCGGGGCATGCTATGCGGTGCTGCCCCTGTATGATGTGCTCGGGCTGCGCTACGCGCGCACCCCGATTCCGCTGCGCAAGTCGCGGCAGGCATCGCTCTTCGCATACGCGTTCAGTCAAACGCTGGGTTTCGCGGCGATTACCGGCGGGGCGTTTGATTGCGATTCTGGACCGAGCGGACTGACCATCCGACGTAGCGCGCGCCGCGACGTTCTCCGCCATTGGTTTCTGGATCGGCTTGCTGGGCGCGTCCGGACTGGCGCTGACATTCAGGCGCTACCGTCGGCCGCCATTGCGTATGCCTCGTCCACCGTGTTCCGCGCGATCGGTATCGGCCTGCTGGGTGTTGTCCTGTCGTATCTGGTCCTGGCCAGCGTTCGACGACGACCCATCGTCATTGGCGGTGTCGCACTGACCCCGCCGGGGGTCGTCCTGACGGCGCTGCAGGTTGTGGTGGCTGCGGCGGACTGGACCCTGGCTGCTGCGGTGCTGTGGGCGCTGCTCCCAGCCACACCCGGTCTGGGATTCGTGGCATTCCTCGGCTCCTTTGCGTTGGCGCAGGCGATCGGCCTGGCCAGTCATGTGCCGGGCGGTCTGGGCGTGTTCGACTCCCTCATGGTCGTGTTGTTGACACCGGTGATTGGCGCACCGCTCGCGATTGCGGCGCTGGTCGCGTATCGCGCGGTGTACTACCTACTGCCGTTCATGATCGCGGCGTTGATGCTGGCGGTCATGCTGGCGCGTCGACGTCAACGGGATCTCGCCAATGCCGCGCGGTTCACAGCACGACTGGCGGGGCGATGGGGCCGACGGTCCTCCCGACAATCCTCAGTGCGGCGACTTTCATTGCCGGGCTGAGTTTGCTGCTCTCCGGTGCCACCCCGGCGGAACGTTCGCGCGTGGCCGCGCTCGAGCGCATTCTGCCGCTGGGCGTCATCGAAGTGTCATCTGACCGGCAGTCTCGTCGGCGCGGCGCTGGTGGTGCTGGCGTGGGCGCTGTGTTGCCAGACGCCGTTACCCTGATGCGTGCCAAGGGTATCGTGCTGCGCGCGTCCGATACGCGCGCGAATCTGGCATTGTTGGGCGACAAGGCGCTGCTGATGGACGATGCGGATCGATCGATGCTGATGTATGGCGTGGAAGGTCGAAGCTGGGTTGCGCTTGGGGATCCGATTGGTGATGTCGACGCCGGTGACGAGTTGGCGTGGCGGTTTCGCGAGTTGGCCGATCGACACGGTGGCTGGACGGTGTTCTACGAGGTCGGCACGTCCCGTCTGCCCCTTTGTACATCGATCTTGGGCTATCGCTGCTCAAGCTTGGCGAGGAGGCGCTGGTGCCCTTGGCGGATTTCAGTCTTGACGGCAACACGCGCAAAGGACTGCGCCGAGTCATGAAGGATGCGGAGAAGCGGCAGGTCACCTTTGAGATCGTCCATGAAACCGATGTTCCCGTTGCTCCCGACGCTCGCGTCGATTTCAGAAACTTGGCTGGAGGAAAAGCATGTGCGCGAAAAGGATTCTCCTGGGTCGCTTTGATGCCGACTATTTGGCGCACCAACCGATCGCGTTGGTGCGGCATGCGGGGACGCCTGTGGCGTGGGGACACGCCGAAAGCTACGCCCACTTCAGCCTCGGCATGGCGCCGTTGTCGGGGCTTGAGTCGCGGGCGCTGGCCCCACTCTGGAACCGTGCCGGCGCGTTCGTGTTCAAATTCGGCGAGCACTTTTACAACTTCCGCGGCTTGCGACAGTACAAGGACAAGTTTGATCCCATCTGGGAGCCGCGCTATCTGGCATCGCCGGGGGATTGGCGTTGCCGCGAATTCTTACCAATGTGGCCGCGCTGATCTCGGGCGGATTAGGAGGCCTGGTGCGCAAATGAAGCGACTCGTGCACGGACTCTCGCTGGTCTCAATGATTGCGTTGCACGTACCGACGATGGCGGCGCAGATATCGCCTGCTTCGTCGGTGGCCGACCTGCCGCTTATCTGGGTGGCACCAGGTGTCAGCGCACATGTCACCGCGGTGCTGCTCAGCGGTGATGGCGGGTGGGCGGAGCTGATCAAGGAGGTCGCAGACGGTCTTGCCGCGCACGGCATTGGCGTAGTCGGATTCAACTCGCGGGCGTGGCTGTCGAAGCCCAGAACACGGGAGGCCACGGCCGGCTGTGGTGCGCCATCGATGCGGCGCAGCGTCGATGGCCAGCCGATCGACTGCTGCTGGTGGGCTATTCCGTGGCGCGGACATGGCGCCGTTGTCGTCCACCCGGTTACCTCAGCCGCTCGCGGCGCAACGCCGGCATTGCCATGTTCGGTCTGGCGCCGATGGCCAGTTTCGAATTTCATCTCATCGACTTGGTGAAGGACACGCGTCGAGCCAGCGACATTGCGATCGAGCCGGAACTCGAAAAGCTACGCGGCACGCGCATGGTGTGCGTGTATGGCACGGACGAGGAGACATCTGGTTGTCGCGACGACTCATCGGGGCTGATGACAAAGGATGCGCGCGGGTGGCCATCACTTTGACCGCAATAGCAGTGCGCTGGTGGCGCATGCGCTGGCCCTGCTGGTCAGGTGATTGTCAAACCAGAATCGGTCTGCTCCAGTCTCGCAACAGGGTAACACGAAACGCTGCGCCCGTTGTGGTGTTGTCGAGGACGATCTGCCCGCCGTGCGCATGGGCTGTAAGCGTGCGATGGCCAATCCCAGCCCGGCGCCGCTGGCCGTTGGCACGCGACTCGTGCCTGACGACAGACCCTCCCCGCGTCAACCGCACCCCGGACAAAGCGATCGAAGATGCGCGGGCGCAGCTCTGGCGGGATACCCGGACCGGAGTCGGCAACGACTATGACGACGTACGACGCAGTGTTGCGGAACGCTACCGAAATGGCGCCATCCCGCGGTGTGTGCTTCAGCGCATTGTCCAGCAGGTTCAGCAACAGGCGTCGGAGCAGCACCGGATCCCCATCCACGAACACGGCATCGCGATTGTCACCAGCATGCTCGAGTGTCAAGCGCATATGCTGGTCGTCGGCGATGGTCCGCACACTACGAACGCTCGCCGCAAGCAACTCGCCAATGTCAACCCGCTCGCGTTGGTGAATGGGGCTGGCCGCATCGGCTCGCGCCAACAGAAAGAGATCGTCGATAATGCGGACAGACGCACCGACTCGTCGCGAATGATCGCCAGGGCGTCCCGGATACTCGGCTTCTGCGCGCGTGGGCATTTGCGGTGCCACGTCCGCTTCTCCGCACAATGGCGATGGGCGTGCGCAGTTCATGCGACATCAGCCACGAACCGCCGCTGAACACGAAAGGCGACATCCACGTGCCAGGAGATCGTTGACCACCGTGGCCAGGCGACCCAGTTCGTCGTACGGATGCTGACGGGTAGGCGTTCGTCCAATGTAGCGGCGGAAATGCGCGCCGCCGACGCCGCCATTTCCTCCACGGGCGCGAGACTGCGTCGCGCCAGCAGGTAGCCAACGAGGATGGTTACGGCGAGGGCGAAGGGAATGGCCAGCAGCAGCGTGGTGCGCACGCGGTCCAGCACGGCCACGTCCTCTTCATCGGAGCGCAGGACGCCAACGATGAGTGCGGGCTCCAGGGAATCGACGATCCCCGGGCCGACGCGGACGAGTGCGGCGCGCCAGATCTGATCGTCGATGGTCAGCGAGCGCAGCAGGGTCTCGTTGCCGAGCGGCTTGAGGCGCAACAATTCGCGCACAGGCGGTGACAGCGCTACGGTGTCGGGGTCAACCGGGGGCGTCGGCGCGATGTGTGCCCCAGGCCGCGTGTTGGCGCGTCGTCGGGTAGGCACGCGATTGGCGGCCACCACGCGCGCGGCATCATCCACAATCAGCACATCGAAATCGCCGATATGGAGCTCGCGTAAGGCGTCGCGTACGGCCGTCCGCACCACGCGCGTGCTGTCTGCGATACGGCGTGCACCCTGTCGTTCCGCGAGCACGGCACCGGCGATGGCGCGCGCCGACTCGCTGACGGTGGTGTTGGCGCGCGCTTGCAATACGCCGCGCATGGTGATCCACGAGGCGACGCCAAAGACACTCAACAGCAGCGCCAGCACACTGGCGTTCCAGAGCGTCAGTCGCAGCCGGATCGAGACGCGCACTGGTGTGGATCGGCCGTTGCTCATACTGTAATGCTCACGGGGGCGCCGTGGCCGAGAGCACGTATCCCGCGCCGCGACGTGTATGCAGCATGGCGGGCCACGGCGCCTTGTCGATCTTGCCCCGCAGGCGATTCACGTACACTTCGACGGCATTGGTAAAGGTGTCGTGATTGTCATCCCACACGTGGGCAACGATGTCGGCGCGTGACACGACTGTGTTTGCCCGTCGAGCCAGGAGTTCAAGCAGCGAGAACTCCTTGGCGGTGAGTGCAATGGGCACGCCAGTACGCGAGACGGAGTGCGCCAGCCGATCGATTTCGAGGTCGCCCACCCGCAGCACATCGGACTGGAGGTTTTCAGGACGACGCAGCAGGGCGCAAACCGGGCCAGAAGCTCACCGAAATCGAATGGCTTGTTGAGATAGTCGTCGGCGCCACTGTCCAGCCCTGTAATGCGATCGGCGACCGCATCGCGTGCGGTGAGCATCATGACCGGCGTGCGCATGCCGCGGGCACGCAACTCCTTGAGCACGGCGAACCCGTCGAGGCCGGGGAGCATGACGTCGAGGATGATCGCGTCGTAGCTGTTCACAGCGGCCTGCACGATGGCATCCTTGCCGTTACCCACGACATCAACGGCATACGTCTGCTCGCGCAATCCGCGCAATCAGTGGGCCAGCCGCGGATCGTCTTCGACAACCAGCAAGCGCATGGGATCGGCGTTAATCGGTGATTAAGGTGGCTACAGGTAGACTCTCCTTCGTCAACAGCGTCGCATTTCGCGATGGCCACGGACATAAAGACCAACCAGGAGTCTCCTATGAACCGCATCCGTTTCAGCCTTGTCGCCGCCTCGCTCGTATTTGCCGGCGTGGCCGGTGCCCAGCAGCCAACCGCCAAGAAGTTGGCTGACAAGCCCGTGGCTGTGAAGACGGCCGCGAAGCCGTCAACGGCGAAGGTCGACACGACCAAGAAGACGGACACCACCAAGCACGTCGCCAAGAAGGGGAAGAAAGGCGCGATGGCCAAGATGGACACCGCGAAGAAAGTGAAGAAGCCGAGCTGAGCTGGGCGGCGACAACAACCGTCCCGTCTGACCCTATCGCGGGCCGGCGGGACGGGTTTTGGCGCGCTCATCCGCGCGTCGACGGAACCAGCTGGCCACGAGATAGAACTCATCGAGATCGTGTGACGGGATGTCGGCGCCGGAAGGATCCGGGCCGTCGAAGATTCGTCGCGCCAGCGTTTCAAGTTGACTGCGCGCCTTGGCCGTGGATGGGGCGCGAACCTCGGCTCGCACCGTGCCGCGCCGCACGAGATACACCCATTCGCTGTCGTCCACGCCACGGGCGTGATACCGAAATGTGAGTCGGTCCATATTCGCGTGAAAGTGCTGTACGCGTTGATGCAACCAGCGCACGCGTTCCAAGCGGTCGCGCAACACGGCCGCGCGCTCGAACTCCAGCGCCGCTGACGCGGCCTGCATGGCGCGTTCCAGATTATCGACGGGCGCGTCGGATTTCCCTTCGAGGAAGTCGCGAATCTGCGTGGCCTGCGCGCGATACGCCGCGCCATCACCAGCGCCGATGCAGGGACCGGCACAGGTGCCGAGCTCGTGACGCAAGCAGCCGGGCGCCCGGGTGCGCGTGGGTCGCCGCGCCGACACAGCGCCGCCGGTCTCGCTGTCAAACCAGAGTGTCGACGTTTTGGCTGTTGGCGCGGCTTCTTCCAGCGCGCAATCGCGGAGCCCCGTGGCGTCGGCCAAGGCACGCACCGCTTCGCGCAGCATGGAGACTTTGCGAAATGGCCCGAACATCGCGATGGCGGACGGGTCGTCGGAGCGTGGGACGACCGTTACACCCGGAACCGCGCCGCCGGTGAGCGCGACATACGCCCTGGGCCAATCGTCGGTCACCATCATGCTATTGAACTGCGGACGATGCTGCTTGATGAGCCGCAGCTCGCGCAACAACGCGCCGAACTCGCTGTTGGTGTACTCCCACTCGATGGCGAAGGCATGACGCAGAATACGCGCGGCCTTGTCCCGACGGCGTGTGGCCCGGAAGTACGAGAGCAGGCGTGTGCGCAGCCGGCGCGACTGGCCTACATACAATACCAAGCCAGTGGGCCCCAGCATGCGATAGACGCCCGGCGCATTGGCGCAATCGGCGCGCACGAGATCGCGCAACGCCCGGCGCTGCGCGGGCGTGGAGAGCGGGGGACGGACATGGAGACGGACGGGCGGTGCCACATCTGAAGCTTACGTCGTGGTCGGCACCGATGGAATTGGTGGTGCGAAGTCGCGATCATAGGCCAGCGACTCCCGGAATGCCGTTGCCTGCCGACGAATTGTTGTCAACTCCTCCGCCGGGATTGCCTGAACATGCGTGAGCATCATGCGCATGCGGGGATGCGCGGTGAACCGTTCGCGATGTCGGTCCAGAAAGTCCCAGTACAGCGTGTTCATGGGACAGGCATCGGGTCCGGTGCGCTGGGTGACATCGTAGCGACACTCGGCGCAATGGTTGCTCATGCGCTTGATGTAGGCGCCCGACGACACGTAGGGCTTGGAGGCGAGAACACCGCCGTCGCCCCAGGTGCCCATGCCAGCCACATTGGGGAGCTCGACCCATTCGTACGCATCGGTGAAGGCGCTCCAATACCATCGCGACAGTGCGGCGGGTTCGACGCCAAGGAGCGTGGCAAAATTGCATTGTACCATGAGACGGGCAATGTGATGCACGCGTCCGTGGTCGCGCACCTGACGGATGGCGTCGGCGAGGCACCGCATTTCACAGGCGTCGCCGGTAGCGCCTGGTGTGTCATACGCCTCGCCGTCGGGGGCCCAGAACCAGCGCGGCAGCGGCATGGTGGCGTGCAGCGCGTTGGCCGTTCGCAGATCGGGCATCAGGTGCCAGTACATCCCACGGATATATTCGCGCCAACCCAGGATCTGCCGAATAAAGCCCTCGGCCGATTCGATGGGGACGTGGCCATCGCGCCAGGCACGTTCGGCACGGGCAATCACTTCGCGCGGATGTAACAGACCAACGTTCAGCAGCGATGACAATGACGAGTGCAACAGGTCGGGTTGTCCGTGCACAAGTGCATCTTCGTAGGGGCCAAACTCGGGCAGTCGTTCGACCATAAAGCGCTCGAGCCAGGCCTTCGCATCGACCCGAGTGACCGGGAGCGCGAACGAATCGACACGTCCCCATCGGTTGCGCCAGGTGGCCACGCGCGACATTTGCTCGCGTGTGACGTTGTCGGGTTCAGTGCGCCAGACGGCTGGGATTTCGCGTCCCCTTGGCCACGGTTTGCGATTCTCGGTGTCGAAGTTCCATCGCCCTCCGCAGGGTTGCCCGTTGGGCTCCATGAGGATGCCGTGCTTCCGACGCATCTCACGATAGAACCACTCCATGCGGAACTCCTTACGTCCCGAGGCCCAGGCGGTGAACTCGCCGCGAGTGGCCATGAAGCCGCGATCCTCGCGCAACACGAGGGCCACGCCGAGGGCGGCGAGCGCATCGTTCGCTCGAACGAGTTCGTCCACCATGTCTTGTTCCCGTCCCTCCGTGGCGACGACCCGCGTGGCGCCCGTTTCGCGCACGATGTCACACAGGCCCTCAGCGTACGAGGCAGCACGTCGCAGCACCACGCGATAGCCGGCACGCTCGAGCGACGCCGCGAAGTGGCGCATGGACGACAGGAGCAACACCAGCTTCTGTCGATGCCACGGGAGGGAAGCGCCTTTGGCGACCGACTCCAGCAGCACGATGATTACATCATTGCGCGGTGCTCGCGGAATGTTGGCAACAGCGCTCGAACATTCCCACGGTGCAACAAATGCGAGGGTGGGTGGACGCTGGCCGGAAACGCTCATAGAGAAGGCGAATGCGTTCGCGCCCCGTGAAGTTCCCGATGGCGCTCCGCAGTTCAAGCCCGCGGGCGATCCACTTCACCGCCACCGACGCATTCGTCAGTCCGTCTGATCCATGTCCACCTGGCCGCTGAGTTTGCGTGACAGGTGCGACCAGCTCATGCCAACAGCCAGCAACAGCGCCGTGCAGATGAGCACGACGTAGGTAATGCCGCGGGCGGAACTGGCGCTGGCCACACCAAAGTCGAGCAGCATCCACACAATGCCGCCGGAGATGGCCAGCACGAGGGCCGATCCGGCGATACCGATGGAGCGGCGGGTGGCGGTGAGGAACACCACCCAGCCGGCCACCAACGCGATGCCGGCCAGGAACTTGACCGAGGCGGGACCGGTGCCCGGCGTGCCGCCCAGGAGTGGCGCGATGGCCCAATGGTAGAACGACTTCCCTTCGGGGTTGTAGGTCGCGAATACGAGGATGAGTGCCGAGAGTGCGCGAAGCGCAATTCCGCCGATGCTGGGTCCGGTGGCCATGTTGGTCGTCGTGCGTGGGAAGTCAGTGGAATGGCGCGGTCAACCCGCGGGCGTCGGCTGTCGTAGTATGAACCTGCGAAAGATTGCCGCGAGGCACCAGAGCGCCGTGACAATCACCAACAGGAACTTGACGGAAGCACAGGCTGCCGCGAGATGGGTGAAGGTATCGCTCGCGCCATAGTCAATCATGCGCCAGAGCGCGAGGTTTTCCGTGGCGTCGAGCGGAATGCAGAGCAACACGGCACGACGGAGGACTGCGCCCACGCGATCAAAGGTGACGGCGGGCGGCACGCGAAGGAGCAGTGCCACGCCGGTGGCGAACATGAGGGGATAGGCCAGCAGAAATGCAAAGTCGATTCCCAGACTGACCTTGGCGGTTTCGAGTGCGTCGGCCGAGCGCCAGGCGTCGAGGTAGGTGCTGGCTTGCGTGGCAGACCAAGCCAGTTCTAGCCGACGATCCCGCCGGGGGTGTCCACCGTGCGCAGGGTTTCGTCGAAGCCGCGCAACTGGAGCATCAGGATAAGCGACAGGGTCGCGAAGAACAGCCAGGTGAGGAGGCGCATATAGATTTATTCTGGCACGTGTACCACAAATTTGCCTGTTTCCGGTCGAACTCCTCACGACTCCATTCTGCCTATCCTCGTGGCGCTTGACCCGATGAGCCCCGATAGCGACTCGCCCCGAGTCTCCCGACGCGGCTTTCTGGCCCGACTGGCCGCGGTTTCCGGCGCACTGGCGCTAGGCACCAGCCTCCCCACGCAGGCGGCGGTTGCCGAACGCACACGTGGACGTTTCTACGAGTTTGTCTTTGCGCGGCTGCGCTACAACTCGGGCGACTGGGACTACAACTCCAAGGTGTGCGCGAATCTGTTGGACGCGGTGCTGCAGTACACGCAGATCCCGGTGAACCAACAGGAGATTGTGATCACCGCCGACTCGGCCGAGCTTTCCGCGTTCCCGTTCTTGTTCATGACGGGCCACAAGCTGGTGCGGTTCAGCGAGAAGGAGCGGCAAGGGCTGGTGCGCTACGTGGAAAACGGCGGACTCTTGTTTTCCGACGACTGCAATCACGACGTGAACGGACTGTACGCGAAGACGTTTGAATCGGAGATGACGAAAGCGTTTGGCCCGAACGCGATGCCCAAGCTGCCCAGACAGCACGCGTTGTACTCGAGCTTCTTTGACTTTCCTGAAGGACCGCCACGCACCACGCACGAATTGAACGGGTGGGGCGACAACATCGTGCATGACTATCTGCGCGGTGTGGAGCGGCGCGGGCGCATAGGTGTGCTGTATTCCAACAAGGACTACGGCTGCGAGTGGGACTATGACTGGCGAAATAAGCGGTTTCCGGACGAAGGACAATACGAAGTTCGGGGTGAATGTGGCGGTGTACGCGATGACGTGAGGGGAGACGGAGACGGAAGACGGGAGACATCCAGCTGGCTGCAGTCAAGCCGGCCCCGGATGTCTCCGTCTCTCCTTCTCCTGTCTCCCGTCTTACTGATCGAACGCCGCCCCACCTGAATCTTCCTAATCAAACGCTGCCCCTACCTGAATCTTCCTGATGCACAGCCACGGCGAGCCGTGCGAAATGCTGTTCGTCTGCGTAGGCTGACCTTCGCGTCACCACCCGTGCCGTGCATCTGCCACTCCTTCGGCCCGGTGATCCCGTCGAGGTTGTTCCAGAAATCGGTGGTGATGGCGTTGTACGTCACGTCGGTGACCTGACGCGTGATCTTGCCGTTCTTGATTTCCCAGAAGATGTGGCCGCCGAACTGGCCGTTGTAGCGCTGCTGGTCGATGGAGTAGCTGCCGCGGCCGTCGATCATCACGCCATCCTTCACGTCTTCAATGAGCTGTTGACGCGTAGGGTGGGTTGGCCGGTCCCGGTTCCACATGCACGTTGGGCGCGCAGGGCATGGATAGTCCGCCGGGTGCTGCCAAACGTGCAGCCGCGGCTTTCCTTCTCGCCCATGAGGTGTGCCGTTTCGCGATTGGTGGTGAGACCCCAGCACACCATCGCGAATGAGCGGCCACTTCTGCGTCTTCACGCCGTCGTCGTCAAACCCCACCGTGCTTTCAACCCGGTGCTGGTCCTGTGGCGGTGGCTTGAAGTGCTTGGAGCCGTACTTATAAAGACGAGCTTGCGGCCATCGGAAATCTTCACGAAGCGTAAAGGCGTAGGTTGGCCTCTTAGCCCATAGGCGATCAAGCTCGTGGCGTGCGCCACGATCTCGGAATGGGTGAGCATCGCGTGCGACGGCGACAGAACGGGATCCTTCGCCCGCTCGACCCCGGCAGTGGTTTTGCCGTGCACATCTCCCACCGCATCAGTAGCGACTGGCCTCTCGGCCTGACCGAGGAAATCACAGTTCTCGGCGAATTCCCATCCACCGGTGCCGGCGACAACCGGATAGTTTCGCGTGCATGGTGTGCTTGTCGCCCACCTTGGGCCGTGACAGACATGGTGGGTGACGTGGTGTACAACTCCTGCTCGATGTAAGAGCCCCTGCGCTGCTGGCATAGTAGCGCCACTCGTAACCATGACTGGCAGTCACGTTCACCGGCTGACGCCGACAATCTTGCTGGCCTTGTCGACGATGGCCTGCGCCCACGCCTGCTTGTCTAAGTGGCCGAAACCGACGGAAGATGCTTGATCATCGGCGTGATGTAATTCTGCTGGTACGCTTGCACCGGCGCCAACTGAGATCGGGTTTCTTGGCGATGGCGCAGGCCTTTGCCACTTCGGTGGCCACGCGGGTCCACGTGATGAAGTTCGTCTTCGGTGACAATGGGGCTGGACGCAAAACACACCACTGTGCACCCACGCGCACGCCGAAAGCCGCCGGAACGACGATCGGCATCGGTAGGAACGCCGACACCGCGCGCACCGCTAGCGGCCGCCGCCGCCACCACCACCGCGTCCACCGCCCCGCCACCGCCGCCACCGCCGCCAAACCCACCACCACGCCAAAGCCACCGCCCGCCTACGTGCGGAAAACTGGCCGTGCCACCGGGAAGCGGAAGTCCTGGTGAAGCGCACGTCGGCGTAGGGGCAGCCAACCAATTTCGCCTCACCCAGCACGATGTCGGCGAGACCTCGAACTTCGTTCCACGACTGGCCTTTCGGCGGGAGTCGGCGATGATCTGTCCACAGGTCACGCGAATACAACGACAGCGCGGCACCGGCGCCAAACTTCTTGATGAAATCGCGACGAGAAGAGCTCATGATATATCCTGTCGTTTAGACGGCGGGGAGACCGACGTCATATAGAACCTCGATCCGCACCGGGGGCGCCGAGGCTGGCGGCGTTGGCTGTCGAATGATTCGCCCAACAACATCAGGCACCGGCTTGCCCACGAGCGTGAGATTGTTGCAGGCAACCAGTGGTGACATGTTCCAGCGGAAAGTCCGCCAGGCTGGCCAATTCCGCCGTTCTCAATGAGAAAGAGACCGTCGCGCGTCAGCGCGGTATTGAGCAGTGGTTGTCCCCTGCGACGGCACGCCGTGGATGTACCAGAACGAGGGGTGACCAGCTACCACGTCTAGGTCTGTACCATCTCGTCGACGGTGAGATCGGTACCCACCTGCACGAGGCTCTGATTGGTGGTAGCACCAGCGCCCGCACCGAGTGTACGCGGCACGCCGTTCTCCACGTGACCGGCGCGGCCGGTGGTTGTCGGGGCCAATGGTGGACTGACGCAGAATCTGATTGCCGATGTCGCTTTTGAGCGTGAAACATGTCGCTGAAGATCTTGTCACCGGGCTTCTTGCCCTGCATGAAATGCCGACGCCGCCGAGTCCACCAAACCCACCGCCCCGCCACCGCCCCAGCGGCGATTGCCGCTGCTGCATCGGGAGGGGAGACCGCCTGGCGGTCCACCGCGCCACCACCCGGTGGGCCTGCCACCGCCACGACCACCACCAAACCCGCCGCCACCGCCGAAGATATTGGTCATCAGCGACAAGAACCGGGCACTCGCTTGCTGACCCAAGGATGACCGTGTAGCGTCCCGCCTCGGGGGCCTTGGCCTTGCGACTGCGCAGCGCCTTGGCGGCCGACTCCGTGAGAGCCTTCGCGTCGATCATGCTGAAGTCCTTCACGCCACTGATGGCGGCCAAGCTGAACCGCTGCCGTCGGCCATGCGACGGTGAGCACTTCGCCCAGATCGGCCGAGCGATAGCAGTAGGCGAAGAGACCCTTGAGTTCGCGCTGCAGTTGGCAATGTCGTCCTTGGGGATGTAGCCGGCACCCACCACACCCCTTTGATGCGGCGACATCGAGGCTCTCTTTCACCAACCGCGCGCGTTCGGCGGGTCCCACGGCCACCATGTTGGGCAGCGCGGAATCGACCGGGATGGCACCTGCAAGCCCAGCAACGCTTAAGAGCATTGAGATCGGTGGCCTTCTGCGCCTTCCTCGGCTGGCCATCGACCATGGCGCCGGGGCCCGGCGTCACTGGTGTCGCGAGTGCTGGCACTTGCCGACTTTCTGGCCGATGCGCACCGTGGTGGTCACGTTGCGGGGTCGAACTGCAACAGATTGGTGGTGATGGACGAGTTGGCCCATCGGGTGCCGGATCGTTCACCGCCGGTGAACTGGACCTCGACGGTGTCGGCTTTCGCCATGTCGATCACCTTGTCGGTGATGGCTTTGACCTGTTCGCGTGTATACATGCGGCGGGAGACGGGAGACGGGAGACGGAAGACGCGGCGTGCGGGACGGGTAGACACCTTACGTTCCATCGTAGCGCTTCGCTGACGGCGGGCGGAAGAGGGGCTGCCAATTAGCGACCTACGCCAACCCCCGTCGGCGTCGAATCCACCTTTCACTCGGCGGCCAGCGCGAACGCGAAGGGCACAATCCACCAGGGCGATCGATGCAGTGCCATTCCGTCATGCGCGGGACGGGGCGCACTTCCGTCGAGGTGGCCTGCAGCGACTGGAGGCTGTCGGCCGACACGACGGGTCCGCCGCGCGAGGACGCCCACGGCAGCCAACAGCTCCGGGATCGTTGTTGGCGTTTCGGCCACACCTGGGCGCTGTAACCAGTGGCGTCCGCACCGTGTAAGCGCCCTGAGGCACCAGCACCTCGTAGAGACCGGGTACCCGCGGGCGCCCGCCTGAAACGGAATGCGGCGAGCGCCATCAACCTGGACCGTCAATTCGGAGGTCTCGGGACGCGAGAGGTGCGCGGATAGGCGCACCGTTCGCCGAGTCTCGCGGCACAATGGTCATTACCACAGTCGCGCGCGGCGTGACGAGGAGGGATGACAAACGGACGTCCGTGGCACCCAGTCGCTGACTCGCCGCGTCGTCGATGATGTCGCGCCACGTGGCATCGAAGGTGGATTGGGTCGTGTCGCGATAGCGCCAGGCGTCAAACGCGCCGCTGATAACCAGCTGCCGGAGACCCACGGGGACCCGCCACACCAATGTCTGCACATCCTTCGCATCGGTGCTTGCCGAGCGCAGCACGATAAAGGGGCACGGCATTGACGCCGAGTCGCCGCGGCACGCCGACCGACATGCCCTTGAGCCTCACCCCTCGGTTCACGCCCGAAATCGTTGGACTGGATGCGGTGAGTTCAGCAGGCGCATGCGGGATGGGTGTTCCACCCACGAAATCCTGGAGCGCATCGGCCGGACCATTCACCGTGATCGGCCAGCATCAGGACGCTGGCACCGCTCGCGCGCGCAGCAGTGGCAAGGCCATCGACATCGCGCGCGAGGGGCGCATCCGGGGCGCCGATGACAACCGCGTCGAACGCGCCGGTGCTGGCAATGGCGTCCAGGCCCTGCGGGTGGTGCGACCGGTTTTTCGACTGACATTGGTTGACGTGATGATGCGGCTGGTAACGGCAAACCGCGGATCACGCTCCAGCGCGCGTCAAACGAATGGGACATCCACGACGGGCGTCGATCGAAGAAGAGCACCGACCACCGCTGCCCGGGCACATCCACCAGCACATCACTGCGCACCGTGTCCGATTGTTCGGACACGAACGCTTCGCGCCTGCACCACGGCCGGACCACTGCCGACGGGACGAAGGCGAGGGTACGGTGAGCACCGGTGTCACGAGCGGTCGGGATGCGTTGCCTCGCGATGACGACGCCAGCGCGTGGTGAGCCCGACACGAATGGTGCCCGGCGTCGCGTCGCGGCTGTGCGTCGCCAACGTAATGAGTACGTCCACACGCGATTCCAGCATGGCCTGCGTCGGAGCGGTGATGCGACGGATCACCACTGAGGCCTGCCCGATCCCGGTGCCACCACCACCACGGGCGATGCCATCGCGTTCGAACTGGCGCGCCGTCCCCCCACCAGGACCGTGCCTATGGCGGAAGGGAGCGGCGCCGGGACCACGGTGTGTCTCGCTCCAGCAACTGCCGAGTGCGTGCAATGAGCGCGCGGTCGGCCGTGGGTGTCCGGCCGCCACCAGCGATAGTATCGGCCGCGTGCGGCGCGAGGTGGTGACGGCCGGATCGACCACTGCGGCGACGGCGATTGAGCAGCGCCACCGCACGCAGCAACCACACTCGAGCCAAAGAAGGACGCGGCACGTTACGGTCGCCGGCACGCGTGGCAGCGGTAAGCCGGTATCGCGTCGACTGCCGACTCTCGAAGCGACTGGAGTCGACGCGCAAGTTCGGAGGGAAGTGGCGCGGGCGCGGCGGGCCGCAAATCAACACGCTGGATGG